>NZ_LWRX01000058.1:0-12864 GCF_001683835.1 Ralstonia sp. RL
CTTTGTCTTGCCAAAGAAAGTAAGCAAAGAAAGGCGCGCCCGAGATGGCGACCCACTCCTTGAATTTATGTCGCAGGGAGGGGAAGGGAAAAACTCGCTTCGCTCAGACAGTTTCCCTTCCTTTTTCCTCCCTGCAACAGAAATTCAAGGCGCCATCTAGGGCATCAACGGCCAGACCGTCGCTGCCTTTGGTCAGTTGGTTAGTCGCGGGGCGGTATCTTGCCGAACTTCTTTGCCATTTCTGCCCAGCCTTCGGGGCCCAGCTTTTCCATCGTCGCGATATTGCGTCCGTAGATATCCGCTGCGTCGGGGACGGCCGCGGCGGCGCGGGCGATGCTGTCTTCGCGCAGCAGATGCAGGATGGGGGCCGGCGCGCGGTTGGTGGCGTTGGCGATGTCGTCCGGTGCGGCGTCGGCGAAGACGAAATCGGGATGGAAGCTGGCCAGTTGCAGTTCGCCTTCGTAGCCGGCCTTGGCGAGCAGGGTTTCGGCGCGCTCGGTGAGGGTGTGGAAGTCCAGGAAATCCGCCAGCGCGGGGACGATGAGCAGCGTGGTGTCGATCTGTGCGGCGGGGGTGGTGCGCAGCAGCTCGGCTTCGGCGCGCAGGTGGTCGAGCACGTCGCCGTCCAAGGTGGCGCGGCTCACGACGTAGCGGACCTGCTGCTTGACGTGCACGGCCTTGGCGAAGGGGCAGAGGTTCAGGCCGATGACGGCGTCTTCGAGCCAGCGCTGTACGCGGGCAACGTGGTCGGCAGCAACACCGGCGTCCAGCGGCAGGGCGTCCGCGGGTGGGTCGAGCAGGGTGAAATCAGACGTGGGTTCAGGCACGGTGCGGCGGTGGCAGGAATGTCAGCGCGCAGTGTAGTCGATGGCCGGGAGCGCTTCTTGCGGCACTGAGGGTGTTGTGTATTGCAACACCCGGCGCGTGCGCTTTGAAGCGCGTCGAGACCGCTTCCGGTGTGCCTTACGCGCCACCGATGCGGTCAGACCTTCCCATGACCGTGTAAAAAGAAGGAGCCCAACCATGATGGAACTGCGCCCGACCAAGACCACACTGAAAACCGCGCTTGCCATGGCGGCCGCCCTGGCTGCGTCGGCGGCTTTCGCCCAGATGACGCCGGCACCGCAGACTTCCCCGCAGACGACCGGCACCGTGCAGACCGCGCCGGGCGGCCAGGGTCCGGCCACGTCCTCACCCGACCCGCTGGTGCAGAAGCGCATCGAGGACAAGGCCGCGAATGACGAATACAAGGCGCGCAAGGCCGACGCCAAGGCCGCCTACAAGGAAGAAAAGAAGGCCGCCAAGGCCAACCGCAAGGCCCAGCGGAAGGAGGCCCGCGCCGAGCGCAAGGAAGCCATGAAGGAGCAGGGCGGCCCTGCCCAGACGCCGAACAGCGAAGGCAAGTAAGCCGCTCGCGGCACCATGAAGAAAGGCGACCCTCGGGCCGCCTTTTTTTTCTTGCGTGGCACGTCGACGTCGGCGTCAGTGGCTGCGCGTGGTCGGCAAGCGGACCTGGGCGACGGCCATTTCCCATTGGGCGATGCGGTGCGCGGCCTCGTCGCGGCTGATGACGGGGTGGAACGTGCGGGAGGCGCGCCATTGCTGCGCGACTTCCGCTTCATCGCGATAGAAGCCCGTGGCGATGCCGGCCAGGTAGGCCGCGCCGAGCGCCGTGGTCTCGATGATCTCCGGACGCACGACCGGAATGCCGAGCAGGTCAGCCTGGAACTGCAGCAGCAGGTTGTTGGCCGAGGCGCCGCCGTCCACGCGCAATTCCGAGATGGTGGAGACGGCGTCGCGCGTCATGGCCTGCAACAGCGCGGTGCTCTGGAAGGCAATCGACTCCAGTGCGGCTCGGGCGATGTGGCCGATCGTCGTGCCGCGTGACAGGCCAACGATGGCGCCCTGCGCGGTGGGATCCCAGTACGGCGCACCCAGCCCCGTGAACGACGGCACGAACACCACGCCGCCCGAATCCGGCACCGAGGCGGCCAGGCCTTCGACGTCTGCCGAACGCTGGATGGCGCGCAGGCCGTCGCGCAGCCACTGCACGACCGCACCGCCCACGAAGACGCTCCCTTCGAGCGCGTAGCTGCGCGTCGTGCCGCTCTGGCAGGCGGCCGTGCTGATGAGGCCGTTGTGCGATTGGACCGCCTTGTCGCCGGTGTTGAGCAGCATGAAGCAGCCGGTGCCGTAGGTGTTCTTGGCCATGCCGGGCTTGAAGCAAGCCTGACCGAACAACGCAGATTGCTGGTCGCCGGCAATGCCGCCAATGGTGAGCGAGGCGCCGAGCCAGTCGGCATCGGTCTGCCCAAATTGATACGCGGACGGATGCACCTCGGGCAACAGGCTCGGGTGAATGTCGAGCGCGCGCATCAGGTCCGCATCCCATTCGCCGGTGTGGATGTTCCACAGCATCGTGCGGGACGCGTTGGATACGTCGGTCACATGCAGGCGGCCGCGTGTGAGCTGCCAGACGAGCCAGCTGTCGATGGTGCCGAAGGCGAGTTCGCCACGCGCGGCGCGCTCGCGGGCGCCATCCACGTGGTCGAGAATCCAGCGCAGCTTGGTGGCCGAAAAATACGGGTCGATGATCAGGCCGGTGCGCTTGCGTACCTCGTCTTCCAGGCCCTCGGCGCGCAGGCGCTCGCAGATGGCTTCGGTGCGGCGGTCCTGCCAGACGATGGCGTTGAAGATCGGTTTGCCCGTGGCGCGTTCCCACACCATGGTGGTTTCGCGCTGGTTGGTGATGCCGAGCGCGGCCATGTCGGCGGCGGAGAGCTTGGCTTGTTCGAGTGCGGCGCGGCAGGTGGCGAGCTGGCTGTTCCAGATGTCGAACGGGTCATGCTCGACCCAGCCGGGCTGCGGGAAATGCTGCGGAAACTCCTGCTGGGCACTGGCGACGATCTGGCCGGCGCGGTTGAAGACGATGGCGCGTGAGCTGGATGTGCCCTGGTCGAGCGCGAGGAGGTATTCCATAAGGCAGATTCAGGTGACCGCCGGGCCGGAGTGAACCTGTCCGGCGGTGGGTAAAACGGAAGCAGGCATGGTAGCCCGCCGGCCGATGGTTGGTCGACCGGCGGGCATGCGAATTAACGCACCTTGCCGGCCTTCCAGGCTGCGAGCAGCTTGTCGTAGGCCACCGTCTCACCCTTCGGACGCTCGTTGTCGAGCTTCTTCCACGGGGCGTGTTCGGTCGACAGCCACTTGTTCGGATCGCCCTCCGGGTTCAGCTTGGGCGCGCAGTTCTTCATGCCGGCGCGCTGCAGGCGGGACATCACCTGGTCCATTTCCTTGGCGAGGTTGTCCATCGCCGCCTGCGGCGTCTTCTCGCCCGTGACGGCCGTGGCGACGTTCTTCCACCACAGCTGTGCCAGCTTCGGATAGTCGGGCACGTTGTTGCCGGTCGGCGTCCAGGCCACGCGGGCCGGGCTGCGGTAGAACTCGATCAGGCCGCCGTACTTGGCCGCGTTCTTGGTGAAGTAGTCGCTGTGGATATCGGAGTCACGAATGAACGTGAGGCCGGTGATGGACTTCTTGAGCGACACGGTCTTCGACGTGACGAACTGCGCGTACAGCCACGCGGCCGCGCGGCGCTCGAACGGGGTGGACTTGAAGAACGTCCACGAGCCGACGTCCTGGTAGCCGTTCTGCATGCCGTCCTTCCAGTACGGGCCGTGCGGCGACGGGGCCATGCGCCACTTCGGCGAGCCGTCGGCGTTCACGACCGGGCCCGGCTTGGTCATCGGCGCTGTGAAGGCGCTGTACCAGAACACCTGCTGGGCGATGTGGCCTTGTGCGGGCACCGGGCCGGCTTCGTTGAAGGTCATGCCGGTCGCCTCGGGCGGGGCGTACTTCTTCATCCAGTCGATGTACTTGGTGAGGGCGTACACGGCGGCCGGGCTGTTGGTGGCGCCGCCGCGCGAGACCGATGCGCCCACCGGCGTGCACTTGTCCTTCTCGTCGACGCGGATGCCCCACTCGTCGACCGGCAGGCCGTTCGGGATGCCCTTGTCGGCGGAGCCGGCCATCGACAGCCAGGCGTCGGTGAAGCGCCAGCCAAGCGACGGATCCTTCTTGCCGTAATCCATGTGGCCGTAGACGCGCTTGCCGTCCAGCTCCTTCACGTCGTTGGTGAAGAAGTTGGCGATGTCTTCATAGGCCGTCCAGTTGACGGGCACGCCCAGGTCGTAGCCGTACTTGGCCTTGAACTTGTCCTGCAGGTCCTTGCGGGCGAACCAGTCGGCGCGGAACCAGTACAGGTTGGCGAACTGCTGGTCAGGCAACTGGTACAGCTTGCCGTCCGGCGCGGTGGTGAAGCTCGTGCCGATGAAGTCCTTCAGGTCCAGGCCTGGGTTGGTGAATTCCTTGCCTTCGCCGGCCATGAAATCGGTCAGCGGCATGATCACGCCGTAGCGGTAGTGCGTGCCGATCAGGTCGGAGTCGGAGATCCAGCCGTCGTAGATGCTCTTGCCGGATTGCATCGAGGTCTGCAGTTTTTCGACGACATCGCCTTCCTGCATGATGTCGTGCTTGACCTTGATGCCGGTGATCTCTTCGAAGGCCTTGGCCAGCGTCTTCGATTCGTAGGCGTGCGTGTCGAGCGTTTCCGACACGACGTGGATCTCGGTGACGCCCTTGGCCTTGAGCTTGGCGGCGGCGTCGATGAACCACTTCATTTCCGCCATCTGCTTGTCTTGCGACAGCGTGCTGGGCTGGAATTCGCTGCTGATCCATTTCTTGGCCTCGGCTTCACCGGCATGGGCCGCGCCGACTGCCAAGGCACTCGCCAGTGCAATGGCACTGATCTGTAGCGTCATGCGCCAGGATGTTTTCATCGGTATCTCCTCGTGCTTTTGTTCTCCCCGCAGCGAAAACATCCGACATTCCGACGCGGGGAGCGTGGTGGAATGCGTGTGCCCGACCGTCAATGCGGGCGTGGAAGCGCGGCATTCTGCCGACACTTCCGGACTTGCGAAATCGAGACTGCCCTCTAAGCTCGTGCGGCCCTCAGCCGCGCCACATGATCAGAACCAGCACCACCATCGAGGCGACGAAACCGCCCCAGGGCGTGGTGCCCTCCGACGTCAGCCCGACCCACGCCAGATTGATGTAGGCGGCAGTCAGCAACCCGATGAAGAGGCGGTCGCCGCGCGTGGTGGCAATGGGCAGGAAACCCTTGCGCTCCACGGTCGGCCGGACCACCTCCCATACCGTCATGCTGGCCAGCATCAACGCGATGCAGCCGAAGAAGATCGCCACCTCGGGCGTCCAGGCCATCCAGCTGAACATGTCCTTGTCTCCCAAAGCGAATTACACGCGGCCCATCGCGAAGCCCTTCGCGATGTAGTTGCGCACAAACCAGATCACCAGCGCACCGGGGATGATCGTCAGCACACCGGCTGCGGCCAGCACGCCCCAGTCCATGCCCGAGGCCGACACCGTGCGCGTCATCACCGCGGTGATGGGTTTGGCGTCGACCGAGGTGAGCGTGCGCGCGAGCAACAGCTCCACCCAGCTGAACATGAAGCAGAAGAACGCCGTCACGCCCACGCCGGCCTTGATGAGCGGCAGGAAGATCTTCAGGAAGAACTTGGGGAAGCTGTAGCCGTCGATGTAGGCCGTCTCGTCGATCTCGCGCGGGATGCCCGACATGAAGCCTTCGAGAATCCACACCGCCAGCGGCACGTTGAACAGCATGTGCGCCAGCGCCACGCCCAGGTGCGTGTCCATCAGGCCGACCGTCGAATACAGCTGGAAGAACGGCAGCAGGAACACCGCGGGCGGCGTCATGCGGTTCGTCAGCAGCCAGAAGAACATGTGCTTGTCGCCCAGGAAGCGGTAGCGCGAGAAGGCGTAGGCCGCCGGCAGCGCCACCACGGTCGAGAGCACCGTGTTCATCGTCACGTAGATGATGGAGTTGATGTAACCCCAGTACCACGACGGGTCGGTGAAGATGATCTTGTAGTTGTCGAACGTGACGAGCTTCGGCCAGATCGAGAAGCCGGCCAGCGTCTCCTCGTTGGTCTTGAGCGACATGCTCAACATCCAGTACAGCGGCAGCACGGCAAACGCCACGTACACCGCCAGCGTGATCGCCCGGGCGATCTTGCGCTTGTGCTCGTTGTTGTTGTTCTGCTTAGGCATGGTCGTCTCCCACGGCCGTGCTGGCGCTGCCCATGCGCTGCATCCAGTTGTAGAGGACGAAGCAGAACAGCAGGATGATGAGGAAGTACACGATCGAGAATGCCGCCGCCGGGCCCAGGTCGAACTGACCAACCGCCTTCTGCGTCAGGTACTGCGACAGGAACGTCGTGGCATTGCCGGGGCCGCCGCCGGTCAGGACAAACGGCTCGGTGTAGATCATGAAGCTGTCCATGAAGCGCAGCAGCACGCCGATCATCAGCACGCCGCGCATCTTCGGCAGCTGGATGTAGCGGAACACGGCCAGGCGGCTGGCGCCGTCAATCTCGGCGGCCTGGTAGAACGCATCCGGAATCGACCGCAGGCCGGCATAGGCCAGCAGCGCCACCAGCGGCGTCCAGTGCCACACGTCCATGATGAGCACGGTGATCCACGCGTCGAACGCGTTTGCCGTGTAGTTGTAGTCGATGCCCATCTGGTTGAGCCAGTAACCGGCCAGGCCGATATCGGAGCGCCCGAAGATCTGCCAGATCGTTCCGACCACGTTCCAGGGAATCAGCAGCGGCATGGCGAGCACCACCAGCGCGGCCGACGCCTTCCAGCCTTTGGACGGCATCGACAGCGCCAGGCCGATGCCCAGCGGAATCTCCACCGCCAGCACGCACAGCGAGAAGATCAGCTGGCGGGTGAGGGCGTCCTGCAGGTCGCCGTCACGCAGGATCTGGCGGAACCAGTCGACGCCCACGAACACGTGCTGCTCGGGGCTGATGATGTCCTGCACCGAGTAGTTCACCACCGTCATCAGCGGCAGGATGGCGGAGAACGCCACGCACAGGAACACCGGCAGGATCAGGAACCACGCCTTGTTGTTGAGCGGCTTGTTCATCGGCCGATCCTCTCGTCGTTGCAGTAGTACAGCGTCTGCGGCGCATCCAGGCGCAGCCACACGCGCGATTCGGTCACGCTCACTTCGTTCGGCAGCTTCGCCTTGACGGGCAGGCCACCGGCCTCGCCGAGGCTTGCGGTCAGCAGCTGGTGCGTACCGAGCTGCTGCACCTGGTGCACGCTGGCGGCCACGGCGCCCACTTCACCCGGCGCGGCCAGCTGGACGAACTCCGGGCGGATGCCGAGCTTCAGCGCGCCGTTGGCGCTCTTGAGCGCGGCGAGCGTGCCGGTGCTCACGGACAGGCGCTGGTCCCCCAGCGCAAGCACATCGCCATCCACCGTCACCGGGTAGAGGTTCATGCCCGGGCTGCCGATGAAGTAGCCGACGAAGGTATGGTCCGGCCGCTCGAACAGGGCTTCCGGCCCGCCTTGCTGCACGACTTTGCCTTCAGTCATGACGACCACCTCGTCGGCAAAGGTCAGCGCTTCCACCTGGTCGTGCGTCACGTAGATCAGCGTGAGCTTGAGCTGCTGGTGAATCTTCTTGAGCTGGCGACGCAGTTGCCACTTCAGGTGCGGATCGATGACGGTGAGCGGCTCGTCGAACAGGATGGCCGCCACGTCCTTGCGCACCAGGCCGCGGCCCAGCGAAATCTTCTGCTTGGCGTCGGCCGCCAGACCGGAGGCGCGGCGCTTGAGCGCGTGCTGCAGCTCGAGGATCTCGGCCACTTCCTCCACGCGCTTCTTCACTTCGGCTTCCGGCGTCTTGCGATTGCGCAGCGGGAAGGCGAGGTTGTCGAACACGGTCATCGTGTCGTAGATGACCGGGAACTGGAACACCTGCGCGATGTTGCGCTCGCGCGGACTGGCGTGCGTGACGTCGCGGTCGTCGAAGAGCACCTGGCCTTCGGACGGCGTCAGCAGCCCCGAGATGATGTTCAGCAGCGTGGACTTGCCGCAGCCCGACGGGCCGAGCAGTGCATAGGCACCGCCGTCGCGCCACGTCATGTTCATCGGCTGCAGCGCGTAGTCCGACAGGCTTTGCGGATTGGGGCGGTAGCTGTGCCCCAGGTTGCGGAATTCAATGCGCGCCATGGGCACCTCCCTGCTTGGGCGCGCTCACCAGCTTGCCCGCTTCGTCGAACAGGAACAGTTCGGCCGGATCGACAAACACATCCAGCGCCGCGCCCAGTTCGAACTGATGCACCCCCGGCAACTGCGCGACCAGGCCGATGGTGTTCGACTGGCCGACGGCCTGCGCCCGTACGTGCAGATACGTCTCGGACCCCGACAGCTCGGCCAGTTCCACCGTGCCCGGCAGGGCGACCGCGCCACCGTTGCGCGGCGACAGGCGGATGTGGCTCGGACGCAGGCCGATACGGCAGCGCGCGCCGGCCGGCATCGGCAGCGGGCGCGTCCAGCGCACATCGATGCCTTGCGGCAAGCGGATGTGGTTGCCTTCGGCCACGGTGGCGTCCAGCACGTTCATCGGCGGGTCGTTGAAGATCGCGGCGGCATCCACGGAGACCGGCACCTCGTACATCTCCAGCGTCGGGCCGTCCTGCAGCACACGGCCCTCGTGCATGACGATGGTGTGGCCGCCCAGGAGCAGCGCCTCCTGCGGCTCGGTGGTGGCGTACACCACCGTTGTGCCACCGTCGGCAAAGAGCGAGGCCAGCTCGGCCCGCAGTTCTTCGCGCAGCTTGTAATCGAGATTGACGAGCGGTTCGTCCAGGAGCACCAGCGGCGCCCGCTTGACGAGCGCCCGCGCCAGCGCGCAACGCTGCTGCTGCCCGCCCGACAGCTCGGCCGGCAGGCGCTGCAGCAGGTGGTCGATGTGGAGCTTGGAGGCGACGGCACGCACGCGCGTATCGATCTCGCCCTTGTTGATGCCCTGCAGGCGCAGCGGCGAGGCGATGTTGTCGTACACCGTCATCGCCGGGTAGTTGATGAATTGCTGGTACACCATCGCCAGATTGCGATCGCGTACGCCCACGCCGGTCACGTCCTGGCCGTCCACGAGGACGCGGCCGGTGGTTGGCCGGTCCAGTCCGGCCATGATGCGCATCAGCGTGGTCTTGCCAGCCTGCGTCGGCCCGAGCAGCACGTTGATCGCGCCGGGTGCCAGCCGCAGGCTGGTCGGGTACAGATGGGTCTGTGCCCCGACCACAGCCGTGACCTGGTCCAGTTCCAGAATCAATTGATGTCTCCCGTCTTACTGCTTTGATTTCTTGGTTGCTTGCGTCGGGCGCCCCGGCCCCGCGGCTTCAGGGCGTCCGTTGCGCGACCGGCGCGGCGTCGCTTTCCGGCAGATGCCGCGCCAACCAGCCTTCCAGGCGGCTGCGGTCGGCTTCGCCGGCGTGCAGCCCGAGTTTCGTCCGCCGCCACAGGATGTCCTGCGCCGTGCGGGCCCATTCGTGTTCGATCAGGTACCGGATTTCCGCTTCATACAGGCCCGGCGTGACTTCCGTGCCCAGCTCTTCGAGCCGCGTGGCGCCCGCCAGCAGCGTGTTCACGCGCGTTCCGTACTGGTGTGCATAGCGCGTGGCCAGCTGCATGGGCAGCCATGGCAAACGTTTCTGCAAGCGCGTCACGAAGTCCGTGAAGGTGTACTCGGCCACCAGCTGCCCTGGCGCTTCCAGGTCGCCGCCCGGCAGCGAGGCCGTGGCGGTCCACGACGGATTGCCGGCGGCTGGCAGGTGCGGCGCCAGTTGGTCCAGCGCCTCCTCGGCCAGCTTGCGGTAAGTGGTGATCTTGCCGCCCCACACGTTGATGAGCGGAGCGCTGCTGCCGTCGGCGCCGGTCTCGCATTCGACGAGGTAGTCGCGCGTGATGGCCGACGCGTTGGCGGCGCTGTCATCGAGCAGCGGTCGCACACCCGAGTACGTCCAGACCACGTCGGCCGGTGTCAGTTGCTGCTCGAAATAGCGGTTGGCCATCTCGCACAGGTATTGGATTTCATCGGCATCGATGGCGACCTGGTCCAGCGGGCCCTTGTATTCCAGGTCCGTCGTGCCGATCAGCGTGAAGTCGTTCTGGTACGGGATCGCAAAGACGATCCGCCCGTCGGGGTTCTGAAAGATATAGGCGAACGGGTGGTCGAACATCCGCCGCACGACGATGTGGCTGCCCTTGATCAGGCGCAGGCCGCGCGTGCTGGGCAAGGCGTGCGCCGAGCGGGCGAACTCCGCCGCCCAAGGCCCCGCCGCGTTGACGATCGCCTTGGCGCGCACCGAGCGGATGCCCTCCGGCCCCGCCAGAGACGCATGCCAGCCGTTGGCGCGCCGCTCGGCATTCAGGCAGCGCGTGCGCGTGAGGATGTGCGCGCCGCGGTCTGCGGCGTCCCGCGCGTTCAGCACGACGAGGCGGGCGTCGTCCACCCAGCCATCGGAATAGACGAAACCGCGCGTGTAACCGGGCTTGAGCGGCTTGCCCGCCGGATGCTGCCCAAGCCTGATCGACTCCGAGCCGGGCAGAAAACGCCGTCGCGCGAGATGGTCATATAAGAAGAGGCCCGCGCGGATCATCCACGCCGGGCGCTGCGCCGCGTCGTGCGGCATCACGAACCGCAGCGGCCACATGATGTGCGGCGCCATGCGCAGCAGCACCTCGCGCTCCTGCAGCGCCTTGCGCACCAGGCTGAATTCGTAATATTCGAGGTAACGCAGCCCCCCGTGAATCAGCTTGGTGGAAGCCGAAGAGGTGTGCTGAGCCAGATCGTCCTTTTCGCACAGGACCACCGAAAGCCCACGGCCCACGGCATCGCGCGCAATGCCGACCCCGTTGATGCCGCCTCCGACCACCAGCAGATCACAGTCCAGATGCGACGCGTCAGTGAGTTGCATGGGTTGGAATCTGTTGATTTTCGCGCCTTTCCTTGCGAATAGTGACGCGTTGGCGGATAGTTTAGTGAAGGGCGAAAATAAAGCAACATAGGGAATCGCCTAATCCGCTCACATATGTTCGTTTGTGTTCATTTCGTGACTTGATGCTTCCGCGACACCGCCAGATCCTCGAATACGTCCGCCAGCACGGCGATGCCTCCGTCGAGACGCTCGCCCGCGTGCTTGGCGTCACCACGCAGACCATCCGCCGCGACATCCGCCAGCTCGAAGACGAGCGCCTGCTTGCGCGCTACCACGGCGGTGTCGGTCTGCCGTCTTCGGTCGAAAACATCGACTACGACCAGCGCCAGGTGCTGCACATCGAGGCCAAGCGCCGCATCGCCGATGTCGTTGCGCGCCATGTCGAGCCCGGCCGCTCGCTCATCATCAACATCGGCACGACCACGGAAGAGATCTCCAAGGCACTGGTCGGCCGCAAAGGCCTGCGTGTCATCACCAACAACCTGAATGTGGCGTCCATCCTCTCGGGCAGCCCGGATGCGGAGGTCATCGTCGCCGGCGGCCTCGTGCGCAACCGCGACCGCGGCATCGTCGGCGAGGCCACGATCGATTTCATGAAGCAGTTCCGCGTCGACATCGGCATCATCGGCGTCTCCAGCATCGACGAAGACGGCACGCTGCTCGACTACGATTACCGCGAAGTGCGCGTTGCCCAAGCCATCATCGAGCAGTCGCGCGAAGTCTGGCTTGCCGCCGACCACTCCAAGTTTGGCAGGCGCGCCGTGGTCCGCCTCGGCCACGTCTCGCAGATCGACAAGTTCTTCACCGACGTGCCGGTGCCCGAACCGATGGCCGAAGTCTTCCGCGCGGCAGAAGTCGACGTCGTCGTCGCCAGCGAGGCGCGCTGACTCAGCATCGCCCGTCCCCAGTTTTTGCCCGGTCGACTACAGTGGAATGACAAGGCGCGCACCCTGCGGTGCGGCCTGTCCTGTCGTTGCGTCCACCCAGGCAGACGTACCGTGAGCAAGCACTCACATGCGGCAATTCGTCCCATCTTCGCCCACATCGTCGATGAGCACGTCGCTTCGTTGCGCGGCACCCTGTCCCGGCTCGCCGCGCCGAACCCCACGGACGAGGACCTGCACCAGTTTCGCGTCACGCTGAGGCGGCTTCGCTCGGCGTGGGTGACCTTCGGCCCGGTGCTGCCGTGCCGCTTCATGACCCAGTGGAAGCCCCGTCTGCGCGCGCTGGCCGCATCGACCGGCCCTGTGCGCGAATGGGATGTGCTGCTCTCCGACTGGCTGCCCGCCGCCCGGCATGGTCTGGCCGCTGACGATGAGGCCGCCCGAGCATGGCTGGACGAGGCCGAGCGGAAATCCCGGGAGGCCCGTCGCCGGGATTGGGAGTCGCTGCGGGCTGAGCTTGCCGCCCAGGATGTGCCGCAGGCGCTGGTGGACCTCGAGTGCGCGGTGGCTGCGTTCAAGCGGGACGGCGGGGCCGGTTCCCAACCGCGTTTCGCCCGGTCGCGCGCTTCGGCGCTAAGAAAGAAGCTGATCCGCCGCGGTCGCCGGCCAAAGCGGGCCTCGGCGCCGCGCCTGCACCGCGCCCGGATTGCAGCCAAGCAGTGGCGCTATCTCTATGAGGCGTTTTATCCCGCACTGGGCGTTTGCGCGCCCAAGCGCTATCGCGCGCAGTTGCGTAAGCTGCAGGATGCCTTGGGCGACGTTCACGACGCTGAAGTTGCCCTCGGGCGCGTGGCGCGGTTGGTGAGGGCCGCGCCGCCCGCCTCCATAGTGAGCACCTTTCACAAGCGCGCCGCTGCCGCCCGCAAACGCGCCGCCAAGTTACTACGTTGGGTGCGCGATCACCGGGCGCCGTAGGCCGGCAAAAAAGTGCGGAAAGACCCCACAGAAAGAAAGGGCTTGCAGAGTTCGGAAAACCCCCCTAATATTCGCCCCTCGCTGCACGACGCAGCGCCGAAACGAAAGCG